>NZ_CP139420.1:0-35000 GCF_034119845.1 Flavobacterium sp. NG2
ATGAACAAAACTGCACAATCAGTATGGGAGAACTGTCTGTCTTTTATAAAAGACAACATTCAAGACCAAGCCTACAAAACTTGGTTTGAACCAATTAAGTCAGTTGAACTTACCGATAACGCACTTTATATTCAGGTTCCTAGTAAATTTTTCTACGAATGGCTAGAAGAACACTATGTAAAATTATTAAAAGTTGCTTTAACAAAAGAACTTGGAAAAAACGCAAAGTTACTCTATAAAATCAAGATGGAAAACACTTATGGTAACAAACAACCGTTTACTGAACAGTTGCCAAGTGCCAATAGAGTTCCTATGAAACCACAAGATGTAGATGCTCCATTAAAAAACCTAAATCCAGAATTAAGAAACCCTTTTGTAATTCCGGGAATTAGAAATTTAAAAATAGAATCACAATTAAATGCCAATTACAGTTTTGACAACTTCTTAGAAGGAGATTCAAACAGACTGGCTCGATCTGCTGGTATGGCTGTAGCCAATAAACCAGGTGGAACCTCTTTTAACCCTCTATTAATTTTCGGAGGAGTTGGACTGGGAAAAACTCACTTAGCACATGCTATTGGTGTAGAGATTAAAGACAAATATCCTGAAAAAACGGTTTTATATATTTCTGCCGAAATTTTCACTCAACAATACATTGACTCTGTCAAAAAGAATAATAGAAATGATTTTATTCACTTCTATCAATTAATTGATGTTCTAATCATTGACGACGTACAATTCCTATCCGGTAAATCAGGAACGCAAGATGTGTTTTTTCACATTTTTAATTACTTACACCAAAATGGAAAGCAAGTTATATTAACTTCTGACAAGGCACCAGTTGACATGCAAGATATTGAACAACGTTTATTATCTCGATTCAAATGGGGACTTTCAGCTGAACTACACCAACCGGATTACGAAACAAGAATTTCTATCTTAAAAAACATTCTATATCGTGATGGTGTGGAAATGCCTGAAGAAATTATCGAATATGTAGCTAGAAACATTAAATCAAATGTTCGCGAATTAGAAGGTGCTATCATTTCATTAATTGCTCAATCTTCTTTCAACAAAAAAGAAGTAACTATTGAGCTTGCTAAAGGTGTGGTTGAAAAGTTTGTAAAAAATGTCAAACGAGAAATTTCAATAGATTATATTCAAAAAATCGTTTCAGATTATTTCCAGTTAGACTTAGAAACTTTACAATCTAAAACAAGAAAAAGACACGTTGTTCAAGCAAGACAGTTAGCCATGTTTTTTGCTAAAAAGTTTACCAAAGCTTCTCTAGCAAACATTGGTTCACAAATTGGCGACCGTGACCATGCTACTGTATTACACGCTTGTAAAACAGTTGACAATCTAGTGACAACCGACAAACAATTCAAAAAGTTTGTTGATGATATACACAAAAAACTAACGCTATAAAACAAATGGCTGTGAAAATTTTAATGGTATGCCTTGGAAACATATGTCGTTCTCCTCTGGCAGAAGGCATTTTAGCTTCAAAACTACCTAAAAACAAATTCATAGTAGATTCAGCTGGCACAGGTTCATGGCACATTGGGCATTCACCTGACAAACGCTCTATAGCCGTTGCTCAAAAAAACAAACTCGACATTTCTAAACAAAAAGGAAGACAATTTAAAACTTCTGATTTTGACAATTTCGACTATATATATGTAATGGATAGTTCAAATTACAATGACGTAATAGAATTAGCAAAAACGCCAGAACATATTGCCAAAGTCAATATGATCTTAAACGAAATATTCCCCAACGAAAATGTAGATGTTCCGGACCCATACTACGGAGCAAATAATGGATTTGATTTAGTATACAAAATGCTAGACGAAGCTTGTGAATCTATCGCACTAAAGCTACTAAACAAACACGCATAAACTTCCTCAATTCCACATCAAGAGCCAACCTCTTTCACCCACAACAGTTAGTTGTTTTTGCTGATTTTAACAACCTTAAGACCACAAAACAACCCAAAGTCTATTTTGTCTAGTTTATATCTAGTTATTCTGCCCCCAGAGAGACCATAAAAACTGCGACAGTTTTATTTACTTTTTTTTCATATATGTAATTTTGTTTGAGATATTAAAACAATAACCCAAACTATTGATTCTTAAACAATAGTCACCATTTTAGACTTAAATCAAGATTCAAGAATTACAATTTAAAAAAATTAACAACCATGAAAAAAACCGCATTTTTATTATTAACCTCCTTGTGCATCAGTTTAATTTCCTGCAGCAAAGACTCAGTTGACACACCTATTCCCCCTCCTACTGTAACTACACCAGTACCAGAAATAACCGATTGGAAATTAATACCAGTACCTGCAGATGCTGGAACAGGAAAAAAATGGGAATTTCAATCTGACGTTTCAGATGACTTTGAATATACTTTTAACCCAGTTTCTACCAAAACAACTTTTGGAAATGGAAAATGGACTAACTTTTACCATAATGCATGGGATGGACCTGGACTAACAAAATGGAAATATGAAAATGTTTCAGTTTCTGGAGGATTACTAGAACTAAAAACAACAAGAGTTGATGGAGAAACGAAATCATACGATTATGGTGGAAACACACTAACTGGAAAAGCGACACGTTTAGGAGCAGTCTCTTCTAGCAAACAAATTGTATATCCAGTATATATTGAAAGTAGAATTAAAATAGCAAACACCGTTTGTACCTCTGGGGCATGGATGCTTAGCCCTGATGACACTCAAGAAATTGATTTTATGGAAGCTTGGGGAGGTAAAGCGGCTAGAAACAATGTCCCAGGCGGCAGACAATTTTCTAAAACAATCCACTTGAGTCACCACGTTTTTATCCGAAATCCATTTGAAGATTATCAACCAGCAGACATTACTACATGGTACACAGATAGCAAGGTGGGCGATTGGACTGATGCTTATCATCGTTATGGAGTGTACTGGAAAAGCCCAACAGAGTTAGAATATTATATTGATGGTAAACTTGTTCGTTCCACAAATAATTTAGACACCGTAGGAAGTAAAGACGGAATCGACCCTAAAAGCTTCACTTCTCCAACAAAGGACAAAGCTACTCGTACCGGACTTAACAAAGCAATGGATATCCTAATTACCATGGAAGACCAAAACTGGAGAGCTGGAATTGGATGCACACCAACTGATGAAGAAATCAAAGACATTGACGGAAACACCATGAAAATAGACTGGATTAGGATTTTTAAACCAGTAAATAAATAAGAACCCAATACATTACAAAAAAACCTATTTGAAAATTTACTCAGATAGGTTTTTTTATTTTACAATGAGACTCAGATAAACTGTTTATGTTATAGCTATATTGATAATCACAATTAAATCCCGTTATTTGTATTTCATTTTTATTGATAAAAACACTTCTTAATGAAATCGCAAAATACAATTGGAAAACTCTATTTAATTCCAACAACAATGGGAGATTGTGATCCTATAGATGTTTTACCTCAAACCATCAAAAGAGCCATAGACTTAATCGATTATTATATTGTTGAAAACGAAAAAACTGCTCGAAAATCTATTAAGCAAGTACAACCCGAAAAAAAGCAATCCGAATTAATCTTATTTGCCTTAAACAAACGCACTGAACCTCATGAGCATAAAGAATTCATCAAACCCTTACTAGAAGGAAAAGACATGGGACTAATGAGTGAGGCGGGTTGCCCTGGAGTCGCTGATCCAGGCGCTGTCATTGTAAAACTAGCACATGAAAAAGGAATCCAAGTAGTTCCTTTAGTTGGCCCATCCTCTATTCTACTTGCCATGATGGCTTCAGGAATGAACGGGCAAAGTTTTACTTTTCATGGCTATTTACCGATTGAAAAAGGAGAAAAAAAAGCTACTTTAAAAGTTTTAGAAAAAGTTTCCCTAGAAAGAAACCAATCTCAAATTTTTATTGAAACCCCTTATCGCAACAACAAAATGCTCGAAGATTTATTACAAATATTAAATCCAGAAACACATTTATGTATTGCTGCTGATATCACCTTATCAACAGAATACATTAAAACTAAAAAAGCAAAAGACTGGAAAAAAGAAACCGTCGATTTACATAATAGACCAGCGATTTTTATCATCCATAAAATGTAAATTTTAAAAATCATTTTTTTTTGACATTGACATGAGTAAACTCCCAAATATCTCTACTAGTATTTTTTCAGTTATGTCAAAATTGGCAGCTGATCATAATGCTATCAATTTATCACAAGGATTTCCGAACTTTACAGTTGACGAACGATTAAAAAATATCGTTGCGCAATTAGTACATCAAGAAGTTCATCAATACACACCCATGTCAGGCTACCCTCCTTTATTACAAAAAATAGCCCAACTAACAAAAAAACAGTACAACAGAATAGTTATCCCTGAAAGCGAAATACTCATCACAACAGGGGCTACACAGGGAATCTTCACAACAATACAAGCCCTAGTAAACAAAGAAGACGAAGTAATCATCCTAGACCCAAGTTACGATTCATATGAGCCTTCTGTTTTATTAGCAAATGGAATACCGGTCCGAATTCCGTTAAATGATGACTACACACCTAATTGGGGCAATATTGAAAAAGCTTGTTCGTCAAAAACACGAATGATAATTATCAATAATCCTCATAATCCCACAGGTAAAATCTTAAATGCATCTGACTTTGAAAAACTTGAAGGTATTCTTGAAAACTTTCCGCAAATACTAATACTTTCTGATGAAGTATACGAGTACATTACATTTGAAGAAAAACACATTTCAGCTCATACAAGAAAAAAACTGCTCAACCGCTGCATAACCGCTTCTTCTTTTGGAAAATCATTTCATGTCACGGGTTGGAAAGTAGGCTACATAATCGCTCCTGAACATTTGATGAACGAAATCAAAAAAGTCCATCAATTTTTGGTTTTCAGTGTAAATAGCTTAGCACAAGCGGCAATTAGTGACTATCTAGACATTGTTTCAATTGAAGAAATTCGTTCCTTTTACAAAGAAAAAAGAGATTATTTCAGACAGCTACTTCAAAATAGCCGATTCAAACTCCTTCCATGCGAAGGAACTTATTTCCAAGTAGTATCCTACGCTGCTATTTCTGATGAAAATGATGTAGATTTTTGCAAAAGACTAGTTAAAGAATATGGTGTCGCGGCTATTCCAATTTCAACTTTCTATAATAATGCCAAAGACCTAAAGTTAATTCGGTTCTGTTTTGCCAAAGACAATCAAACCTTAGAAGCCGCTGCTGAGAAACTTTGCCTACTTTAATTTTTCATTAAAATACGTTTATTATGCATGCATACTATATTTAATTTCTTTATATTTACAAGAAACAATCTAGTATTATGAATTTTACAGCCAAAATGTTACGCGATGATGCTCTCAAAGGAAAAGTAATTGTAGTTACAGGAGGTGGTAGTGGTCTCGGTAAAGCTATGACCAAATACTTTCTTGAATTAGGTGCAAAAGTCGCTATTACTTCCAGAGATTTAGCCAAATTACAAAATACTGCCAAAGAATTAGAAACAGAAACCAAAGGAGAATGCCTGCCTCTTCAATGTGATGTACGCCATTACGAAGAAGTAGAGCAAATGCTTGAAGCAGTGATTAAAAAATTTGGTAAAGTTGACGTATTACTAAACAATGCCGCTGGAAATTTTATTTCACCAACTGAACGCTTGTCCTCGAATGCTTTTGACACCATAATCGATATTGTTCTCAAAGGAACCAAAAATTGCACACTTGCTTTTGGAAAACACTGGATTGACAGTAAACAACCTCAGTCGACTATTTTAAACATTGTAACCACCTACGCCTGGACAGGTTCAGCTTATGTTGTACCTAGTGCTACCGCAAAAGCTGGCGTACTTGCCATGACGCGTAGTCTTGCTGTCGAATGGGCAAAATATGGGATACGAACCAATGCAATCGCACCAGGACCTTTTCCTACCAAAGGTGCTTGGGACCGACTGTTACCTGGAGATTTAGCCGAAAAATTTGACATGTCCAAAAAAGTCCCCCTGCAACGCGTGGGAGACCATCAAGAATTAGCCAATTTAGCTGCATATTTAGTTTCAGACTTTTCGGCCTACATCAATGGAGAAGTTGTCGTTATTGACGGAGGAGAATGGCTAAAAGGAGCTGGTCAATTCAATATACTAGAAGCAATCCCTGAAGAACTTTGGGATCAACTGGAAGCCATGATAAAAGCTAAAAAATAATAAACAAAAAATCCATTCGCAAAAACGAATGGATTTTTTTTAAAAGTCAGGCGAAACTACTGTAAATCTTAATCTGAAACTTGAACTAAAAACTAAAAACTAAAAATTTAAAAGCAGTAGCTCCAACCTGTATATCTATTTAGATTCTTCCGAATCATCTTTAAATTCTGCTGCAAAAATACTTTTTTCAAACGATTTCGTAAAATATTTTTATACTTTTTTTAAAATAAAAAAACCAGTTAGCTAACACTAACTGGTTTTGATTGATATTTAATGAGTTATTAAATAATGATTCGAATAATTTCTCCACTTTTATTAATCATTTCCAAACGAATACTTTGATTTTCATCTTTTTTATTTAAAAGTTTTGAAACCGACTCAATATCAGTTGCTTTTACATTATCAATACTCAAAATAATATTCCCTTTTAATTCATCAGTATATTGTTTTAAATTTTCATTGTTAATCGATTTTATTTTAACCCCATAATCAATTTTAAACTTCTTCTTATCTGAAACATCAATATTTTCTAATTCGATTCCTTTAAATTCAGTTGTAAAAAATTCATTTTTAGTCAAGGTCACTGCTACAGACTTACTTTTTCCATCTCTTAAAAAAGTTACCTCCACTTTATCATTAGGTCTCTTAGTGTTTATATAGCCTGATAAATCAGCAAATGTTGAGATATTTTGATTATCTAATCTGATGATAATATCGCCTTTTTGCAACCCCGATTTTTCAGCACCCGAATTTTTAGTAACCCTATTAATATAAAAGCCTTCAGTCTGAGCAATTCCTAATTCTTTAGATGCAGAGGCATTTAATTCGCCTCCTTCAACTCCAAGAATACCACGTTGTACATTACCATATTCCATGATATCTTCGATAATTTTTCGAGCTATATTGGACGGAACAGCAAATGAATAACCAACATATGAACCTGTCATAGAGGAAATCATTGTATTGATACCAATTAAATTCCCATTAGTATCCACCAAAGCTCCTCCACTATTCCCTGGATTTACGGCAGCATCGGTTTGGATAAAAGATTGAATACCATTATCGCCTAAATTTCTAGCTTTTGCAGAAACTATCCCTGCTGTAACAGTCGAGGTAAGATTGTAAGGATTACCCACTGCAAGTACCCACTCCCCAACTTTCACATTATCTGAATCTCCAAAAGCGGTATACGATAATTTTTCATTCGCATCAATTTTCAACAAAGCAATATCCATCTTGGAATCGGTTCCTATTAACTTTGCTTTATATGATTTCTTATTATTCAAGGTAATTTCAATTTCCGATGCATCTTTTACCACATGGTTATTGGTTACAATATACCCGTCTTCAGAAATAATAACCCCTGAACCTGTACCAATTTGTTCTTGTGATTGCCCTCCTTTATAGCCATAAAAAAACTCCAGCATCGGATTAGTTACTGTTCTACGAGTAACATTTTTCACATGGACCACTGAATGAATTGTTTTTTCAGCTGCTTCTGTAAAATCCAATACACTCGCTGAAAGACCTACCCTTTTGTTAAACGTATCATTTGCCCTTGTAATCACTGGACTTTTATCAAAAGAAAAAGGAGCATTAGAATCAAATGCTAACTTATAAGCTCCCAAAGTAAGCACTCCACTTAATATAGATACAATAAAAAGTTGTGAAATATTTTTCATAATAATATAGTTTGTTTTATCGTTATTTGTATTGTAAAAATAATGCCAAAATCAAATATTAAAAAGTAGTTTAACGCTCTTTAACAGTGATTAACTTTTCATTAATAATTTGTATTTTTGCAACATTCAAATTAAAAAAAATGCAAATATCTTTTTACAAATACCAAGGCACAGGAAACGATTTCGTAATGATAGACAATCGATTAGCTATTTTTCCAAAAGACAACACCAATCTAGTTGCACGTTTATGCGACAGACGATTTGGCATAGGTGCTGATGGACTTATATTACTAGAAAACGATTCTGAAACCGACTTTAAAATGGTTTATTACAATTCTGATGGAAATCAAAGTTCGATGTGCGGAAATGGAGGAAGATGTTTAGTCGCTTTCGCAAAAAAATTAAATGTAATCGAAAACAAAACTACATTCAATGCTGTTGATGGTCTTCATCATGCAACTGTGGGAGAAGATGAAATTGTATCACTACAAATGATTGATGTAGACCAAATTAAAACAACCGCAGATTATTCTTTTTTAAACACAGGTTCACCTCATCATGTACAAATCGTAGAAGATTTAGAAAACTACAACGTAAAAGAAAACGGAGCAGCAATTCGTTACGGGGAACTTTATGGGAAAGAAGGAAGCAATATCAATTTTGTAAAAAAAATAAACGATACTACTTTTTCGTTGAGAACCTACGAAAGAGGTGTTGAAGACGAAACACTAGCATGTGGAACTGGTGCAACTGCTGCAGCAATAGCTATGAATGAAACTGGAGAAACAGATGCTACTTCCATAAATATCAATGTAGAAGGCGGAAAACTGATGGTTTCCTTTGATAAAAAAGATAATAAATACACAAATGTGTTCTTAAATGGACCTGCTGAATTTGTATTTGAAGGAAAGGTGGAAATTTAAAAAATCTAAAATCCTATAATTAACCAAAACCAAGAATACTTTTCGACCCAAACAAATAAAAATGATAACCCTAAAAGGAAAAAACATTTACATCAGAGCATTAGAGCCTAATGATTTAGAGTTCATATATACAATGGAAAATGACGAAAATATTTGGGAAGTAAGCAATACACAAACTCCATATAGCCGATTTTTAATTCGTCAATATCTAGAAAATGCTCAACAGGATATCTACGAGGCTAAGCAATTGCGATTAGCCATTTGCCAAAATGATGATTTCCCAGCAATAGGTCTAATTGATTTATTCGAATTTGACCCAAAAAACAACCGTGCTGGTATAGGAATTGTGATTCAAGGACTTAGTCATCGAAATCAGAAAGTAGGTACAGAAGCTTTGGAACTCTTAATCAACTACTCATTCCAACATTTAAATTTACATCAATTATATGCAAATATTGGTGAAGAAAACAGCGCCAGTAAAGCACTTTTTACTAAATTTGGTTTTAAATGTGTGGGAATCAAAAAAGACTGGAATCTTACACATGGAGAGTACAAAGATGAAGGAATGTACCAACTAATCAATCAACAACTTTAACTATTAAGACTTTGAACTTAAAGAAAACTATCTCGACTGCAGCAATTGTAATTATTTCTGGATTAATACTTTACGGGTTTATCATCATTAGACAAATTTTTTCAGAGAATACAAAATTCTCCAAAAAAGAAGTTTACATCCATATCCCTTCTGATGCAAATTATCAAACTGCAAAAACCATAATTGCTCCTTATATCGAAAATATGGATCGTTTTGAAATGGTCGCTAGTAAAAGAAATTATCCTGAAAACGTAAAAGCAGGTCGCTTCTTGTTTACCAAAGGCATGAATAGTTATGAATTAGTAAAAGCGTTACGCTCCAATATACCGGTTAAACTGGCTTTCAATAATCAAGAACGTTTAGAAAACTTTGCAGGTCGTATTAGTTCCCAAATCGAAGCTGATAGCATTTCGTTATTAAACACCATCAAAGATTCTGTTTTCATGAAAGAAAATGGATTTAACGAAGAGAATGTTTTTGCCATGTTTATCCCAAATACTTATGAATTTTACTGGAATACCTCAGCTAGAAAATTCAGAGATAAAATGATCAAGGAATATCATAAATTTTGGACTGACGAAAGAATTAACAAAGCAAAAGCTCAAAACCTCAGCCCAGTTGAAGCAACCATTCTCGCTTCGATTGTACATAAAGAATCTGTTAAAAAAGACGAAAGACCTAGAATTGCTGGAGTATACTTGAATCGTTTAAGAATAGGAATGCCTCTCCAAGCTGATCCAACAGTTATTTATGCTATCAAGAAAAAATCGAATGATTTTGAACAAGTCATCAAAAGAGTATTCTACAACGACTTGGTCATGTCATCTCCATACAATACATATATAAACACAGGGCTTCCTCCTGGACCAATTGCTATGCCTGATATTACTGCGATGGAAGCTGTATTAAATCCTGAAAAACATGATTATATCTATTTTTGTGCTAGTGTTGACCGTTTTGGGTATCATGAATTTGCCGCTACCCTTCCAGAACACAATAAGAATGCAAAGAAATATTCGGATTGGATTAATAGTCAAGGAGTAAAACGATAATTTTGAATTGGAAAACAACCCATTTCTACATTCTCATATTCGGAATTATAACTACTTTTTCTTTTGCACAAAATAAGGTAGATTCCTTTTTAAAACCTGCTGACACCTTAAATGCTAGTAGAAAAAAAACAGTCATTCTTTCTGAAACCATAATTGGCACTTCTGCTTTAATTGGACTTAATCAATTATGGTATGCAGCCTATCCTCGTTCCAAATTTCATTTTATCAATGATAACAAGGAATGGTTGCAAATGGATAAATTAGGACATAGTTACTCCTCATATCACTTAGGCCGATTTGGTGCCGAACTATTACAATGGAGTGGCGCAAGTAAAAAAGACCAAATCCTCTATGGAGCAGGAATTGGTTTTGCTTTTCTAACGGCTGTTGAAGTTCTTGACGGCTTCTCGTCGCAATGGGGCGCCTCTATGGGTGATGTTTTAGCCAATGCCTCAGGAACAGCTTTATACGTTTCACAAGAATTAATATGGAACGAACAACGCATCATCCCTAAATTTTCTTTTCAAAAATCTATTTATGCTGCTGAACGACCTTTAGTTTTAGGCAGTAGTCTAACAGAACAAATTTTAAAAGACTATAATGGCCAAACTTATTGGCTTTCAATCAATTTAAAATCCTTTGCTAAAGATTCTAAAATTCCAAAATGGATAAACCTAGCTTTGGGTTATGGAGCAGATGGAATGCTTTATGGCAACAACGAAAAACCTCACAAGAACATCAACTTTCAAACAACAAAAAAGAGACAATTTTATATCAGTTTAGACGTTGACCTGACGAAAATTGACACAAAATCCCACATTTTAAAAACTTTTTTTAGTGTTTTTAATACTTTAAAAATTCCCGCACCATCAATAGAAATCACACCTAACGAGAGAGTTAGAGCCCATCTAATCCACTTTTAACATAGTTTAACAGCTTGATTTTCAGAATCATAAAAATTGTTGTATATTTGCATGCAGAAATTTCAGAAGGTGACAGGGCTCTGAAGAAAAACAATTTATGAGAAAGAAGTGGTATTTTTATACAAGTTTAGCGATTATTGTAGCGTTTTTAAGCGCAGGTTTCAAACCTCTTAAAATTGATACTAATCATTGGTTTCTAATAAAAAACCCCGATGGTACACAATACTTGTACCCATCACAAGAACAAGAAGACTACACCAATTTGAATATCCCTTTTACTGGAAATTTATTTATTGGTTTCAAAGAAGCAATCGGCTTCAAAGAATCACAAGGAAAATACAAAAAAATTAATTCTTTAGGTTATTTAGGAAAATACCAGTTTGGTGTTGAAACACTAAAATCAATTGGAATTAAAGATAGTCTATCTTTTTTAAGAAGTCCTAAAATGCAAGAAAAAGCATTTGTGGCACTTTTAGCAAAGAACAAATGGCTCCTACGTGACATCATTGAAAAATACGAAGGTAAAATCGTTAGTGGTATCCGAGTAACCGAATCTGGTATTTTAGCGGCTGCTCACCTAGGTGGAGCAGGTTCAGTAAAAAAATTCTTTAGCAGTAATGGAAAAAGATACATCAGAGATGCGTATGGAACTTCCGTAAGAAGTTATATGAAAGCATTTGGAGGATATGACACTTCATTTATTGTACCTAACAACAATGCTGTTGTTACTATGAACTAATTTTCATTAGTTACATTTTTCAACACATGGCGATTAAGTAACTTGAAAGTTTTACAATATACTAACACCATATTTCATACTTAGTTATGAAATTGGTGTTTTTTTTTTACCTAAAAAAACTATTATTCCCTCAACAAACCCTCTAAGATCGTAATAGCAGCTTGACTAATCTTTGTCCCAGGCCCAAAGATAAAATCCACTCCAACATCCGATAAAAATTGATAATCTTGTGTTGGAATAACACCACCTACCACAACAATAACATCCTCACGTTGATAATTCTCAAGTTCCTCAAGTACCTGTGGAACTAATGTTTTATGCGCACCAGCAAGTGAAGAAATACCCAAAACATGTACATCATGCTCTATTGCTTGCTTCACAATTTCGACAGGAGTTTGAAACAGAGGACTCATAAAAACATCAAACCCAACATCAGCATAGCTGGTCGCAACAACTTTAGCCCCTCGGTCATGACCATCTTGCCCCATTTTAGCAATTAAAATTCGGGGCTGAAATCCTTTTTTATCCAAAAAAGTCTTGGCTAGCTGTTTGGCTTTCCCAAATTGTTCGTCTTTTTTTATAGCTTTATCATAAACTCCGCTAAAAGATTTTATTTGTGCCACATACCTACCATAAACTGTTTCAAGGGCCGTACTAATTTCGCCCAAAGTAGCACGATTTCTAGCGGCTTCAATTGAGATTTCTAATAAATTACCTTCTCCTGTTTGAGCAGCACGAATTAATTGTTGAAGAGAATCCTCAACAAGCTTAGCGTCTCTTCTATTTTTAATTTCTGCCAAATATTCCAATTGTTGCTTACGCACCATCTGGTTATCGACATCAAGTATTTCTAATCTTTCTTCTTTATCAAGTTTGTATTTATTAACCCCAATGATGGTATCTTGCTCACTATCAATTCGAGCCTGTTTACGAGCGGCAGCTTCTTGTATCCGTAGTTTTGGAATTCCATTTTCAATAGCTTTTGTCATTCCACCCAAAGCCTCTACTTCTTCAATTAACTTCCATGCTTTTTCAGCAATCGAATTAGTTAAACTTTCGACATAATAACTTCCTGCCCAAGGATCAACTGTTTTAGTTATCTTAGTTTCTTCTCTTAAATACAATTGTGTATTGCGAGCAATTCGAGCGGAAAAATTAGTTGGTAAAGCAATTGCCTCATCTAAAGCATTAGTATGTAAGGATTGTGTTCCTCCAAAAACGGCAGCCGCTGCTTCAATACAAGTTCGCGTCACATTATTAAAAGGATCTTGTTCCGTTAAACTCCAACCGCTTGTTTGGCAATGTGTTTTCAATACTAAAGACTTTGGATTTTGAGGGTTAAACTGCTTCACTAATTTAGCCCATAACATCCTTGCTGCACGAAGTTTGGCAATTTCCATAAAATGATTCATCCCAATTGCCCAGAAAAAAGAAAGATTAGGCGCAAAATCATCAATTTTCATTCCGGCCGCTAATCCTGTTCGAATATATTCTAAACCATCGGCAAGTGTATAAGCCAATTCAATATCAGCAGTTGCACCAGCTTCTTGCATATGATAACCCGAAATCGAAATCGAATGAAACTTTGGCATTTTATTATAAGTATATTCAAATATATCCGAAACTATTTTCATCGAAGCCTTTGGTGGATAGATGTAGGTATTTCGAACCATAAACTCTTTCAAAATATCATTCTGAATCGTTCCTAATAATTGTTCGGGAGCAACCCCTTGTTCTTCTGCAGCGACAATATAAAATGCCATTATAGGTAAAACAGCTCCATTCATGGTCATGGACACAGAGATATCACTGAGTGAAATTCCGTCAAACAAGCGTTTCATATCCTCAACGGTGTCGATAGCCACTCCAGCCTTTCCTACATCACCTACCACTCTTTCGTGGTCAGAATCATAACCTCGATGTGTGGGCAAATCAAAAGCAATTGACAATCCTTTTTGTCCAGCAGCTAAATTTCTTTTGTAAAAAGCATTACTTTCCTCAGCAGTTGAAAAACCAGCATATTGTCTTACCGTCCAAGGTTTTTTCAAATACATAGTTGCATAGGGCCCTCGCAAATAAGGAGGGAAACCTGCTGCAAAATCTAAATGACCAAGTCCTTCAACGTCTTCCTCCGAATAAGTCGATTGAATATCAATTCCTTCAGGAGTCACAAAGCTATCTTTAGGAAAATCCGAAATAGATTTCCTAGTACTTTCGTTAAGGGTAATATGTTGAATGTCTTTTCTTTTCACAAGAAATAATATTGTATGATTAGCATTTTATTATTCTGTAGCCAAACGATCTTGGTCCAATTTATCTGCCAAACGCTTTTCAATTATAGGAATAATGAGCGTTTTTCTAGATTTTAGCTTCACAAATGGGTACAATTCCAATTCTTCTTTCATTCTATCTTCTCGACTCGCATGTTTGTTTGTCCCTATTAAACCATCTTCTTTAGAATCAAATAATGCTTGTTCTTTATCTGCGCTTAATTGAATTTTATTTCTGATTACTCCTTCGTTTAGCAATTTCAAGAAGCCTCCTTTCGCTTCCATTTCCTTAAATAATGACAGCGCTTTATCTGCTAACTGACTTGTCAAACTCTCTATATAATAACTTCCATCAGCAGGATTATTGACTTTATCAAAATAACTTTCGTCTTTCAAAATCAACAATTGATTTCTGGCAATTCGATCTCCAAACTCATTGTCCTTATGATAAAGTGAGTCGTAAGGCAAATTAGCTATAGCATCTGCCCCACCCAATATTGCCGACATACACTCCGTTGTTGTACGCAACATATTGACATTATAACCATAGACCGATTTGTTGCGCTTACTAGGGCTTACCAATAAATGACAATCAAAATCATGATTGTATTCTTTGGCCAATACCTGAAATAAAATCCGAAAGGCACGCAATTTTGCAATTTCAAAAAAGTAATTTGAACCTACTGCAACCTCAAAAACAATAGCAGTACTAATCGATGGAATTCTATTGAAATATTCATTTACCTGTCCCAAGCCATAGGCTAATTGTTGCACCATATTGGCTCCTGCATTTTGATACAAACCAACATTAACACTTATACAGGGACGATGCGGCACTGCTTTTGAAATTAAACTAAGGGTATCAAAATTTGTGGCTTCTTTAGTTGTAAACCAATTTCCGTCTTTTGCTAACTGACCAATAGGGTCTAAATTATAATAAATGGTCACATCTTTTGACTGGACAGTTTTTTCAATTCTTTGGATAAAATCCAAAGAAAGAAACCTAAAATTAAAATAAATAATTAATCCTTCAAGAGGTAATTTAGTTAACAAGTCTTCAATCAAAATCGTTTCATCTTCGATAGTGAAACGCAAACTATTGGCTCCGCGACTTAAAGTATCTAAAGCTCGCTCAATTGTTTTCTCGATATCATACACAAAAATATTTTGACATATTTTAAATTGTGTAGCAGTCGTTTTTACGGGGTATTTTTTTATTGATTCATCCTTATGATAAAAAGGTTTGACTTTTATATCTTCAGGAGAATTCCATATCATGGTTTCATTATAATCAGCTCCATCCAATTCAAATTGGATTTTCTGCTTCCATAATTTAGAAGAGACTGGGTCGAATTCGTCAAATAATGGAGTAGTCATGATACTTCTTTTTTAGTATTAAAAAAATATAAAATAAGACAGAATTGCTTATTAATCTAAATGGAATAAGTAGCTTTTATGAATTGCCCATTTAACCAAAACAAACTAGGATCATTTCTTAACGATACTGTCTCCTTCAAATTCAATGATGTAGATATCTTCACTGTCTTTTTTCATAAAGTACTTTTCACGAGCATATTTTTCAATTTGCTCAGGATTTTGGAGCATTTTAATCTGCTTTTCATCCTTTTTGATTTCCTCTTGGTAATAAGCTTTATTTTCTTCCAATTCTTCTATTTGATTATCTAGAATTCGATGATCAAAATAAGAATAATTATCTAAAAAAATCATCCATGTTGCAAAAAACAAAAGCACCCAAATGTACTTGTTACTTATAAATTTAAACCAAGATTTGTCTTTATATGGATTAGTCATTCGAATGATATAATTTCAGAAATTAGCGTATTGATTTAGGATATAAAATTACAACAATTTATAGTAATTTTTGATTTATTAATGCACGAACTACCTCAATTGCTACGGTATTGGGCTTATCATTGGGTATGATTATATCTGCGAATGCTTTTGTAGGTTCTATAAACTGTTGATGCATGGGTTTTAAGGTAGTTTGATAACGGTTTAAAACTTCATTCATATCTCTTCCTCTCTCAGCGATATCTCTTTTTAATCTTCTAATTAGTCGTTCATCAGCATCGGCATGAACAAATATTTTCACATCAAACAAATCACGAAGTTCAGGATGCGTAAATATCAAAATCCCTTCAACAATTAAAACTTTTCTTGGATGTGTGATAATATAATCTTCGGTACGGTTATGAGTCACAAACGAATAAATGGGTTGATGAATCGTTTTGCCAGACTTCAACTCCATTAAATGAGATACTAAAAGAGGAAAGTCTATAGCTCTAGGATGATCAAAATTAATTGCGCCTCGTTCTTCATAACTCAAATGATGAGTTGCATTGTAATAAGAGTCTTGCGATAGCACTCCTACTTCTGATTCGGGAAATTCATTTACAATCTGGTTTACAACTGTTGTTTTTCCACTTCCTGTACCTCCAGCAATTCCTATAACTAACATATTTTTTTTGTTTAGTATAAATACAAAAATAGGAATTTATTCGGGTTGAATATGTCCGATATTGAATTATAAAACTCGATTTACTTGAACCACTCTTTTAGAATAATAACTTTCTTTAATGGAAGAAATAATTACTCCCGAATTTGATGCATGAATAAATTTAACATCACCATCAGCGACTTCCACCACCATACCCACATGATTGATTTGGCGCCCTCCTCTAGTCTTAAAAAATATCAAATCTCCTTTTTGAGCATTATCCAATTCAACAACTTCCCCATATCGAGATTGCTCCAACGAAGTTCTTGGCAGCTGTATATCATGTGCTCCAAAAGCGGTACACATTAATCCTGAACAATCAAAACCGTCCTTTGATGTTCCTCCAATACGGTAACGAACACCTATATTTTCTGAAGCGGTCAAAATCAATTGATCTATAAATTCTGGACCATGATAGGAATTAATATTACTTTCCTCTTCCATTGGCTCTCCAACAAATTCTTGTTTTACAACTGTTGGATTTGTTATTTTCGGACTACGAATAGTCAACAAAGAACCAATATTAAATTTAGTAGCAATTTTAGGATTTTGTCTTTCTAGTTCTTTTACAGTAATACCATAATGTTTTGCTATACCGTATTTGGTTTCTTTCGCTAATACCTTATGAGTAACGGTTACTTCTTCTATTTTATTTTCTATAACTGGCTTGACAACAGTTGTTTTTTCTGTGTTTGAAATCTGAGTATTTGCAACAGCTGTTTCTTTTCCACTTTGAATTTCTTTTTCTGAAGAAACTCCATTGGTTTCTTTGGCTGGAATGTTAATCTTTTGTCCAATTTTCAAACCTTCTGATTCCAAATTAGGATTCGCTTTATCCAAATCAGCAACTGTAATACCGTATTCTTTAGCAATACCATATTTGGTTTCCTTTTGCAATACTTCGTGAATAATTCCTGAATCAGTTGTAGACTCTTTTTTGACCACTTCAACAGTTGGTAAAACATTCTCAACTGTCGCTTTGGTTTTTTCTTCAACCTTAGGCGCCACCTCTTTTTTCTCTTGAGTTGATTCCTTTGACTCAGAAGCCACAACAGCTTGCTTCACTTTTGCTGGAATCATAATCATTTGTCCCACTTTTAAAGCTTTACCTTCTAATTTAGGATTTGCATTATCTAAGTCAGCGACAGTAATTCCATATTCTTTAGCAATACTATACTTGGTTTGTTTAGGTAATACCTCATATTCAAAGCCTACCGTTTCTTTTACTGCTTCAACAGTTATATTTGATGGAGAAGAGACCATAACATCCTTCAAAATCAATTTTCCAGAAACTTCATCTTCTTTTTTAGGCAAAACTACTTCTTTCGATTCTGAAACAACATCTGGAACGTATTTTTTGACAGGAATAATTATCTTTTGTCCTACTTTCAACTCTTCTGTTTGTAAAATAGGGTTTGCCATATCCAACATCGCCACTGTAATACCATGCTCCTTTGCAATATTGTATTTGGTTTCCTTTGGTAAAACTTCATATTCAATTCCTTCGGTATATTTTATGCTTGTTTGCAAATCCTCAGTAGCAGCTGTTAATTCCTTTGGAGATACTTTCTTTTTTCTTAAAGTTCCACCTATAATTATAAGCTTCTGCCCTACTTTAAGTCCAGATTCTTCAAGGGTTGGATTTGCTTTGTATAAGTCATCTACTGCTACACTATATTCTTTTGAGATACCGTAAAGTGTTTCTTTAGCCAACACTTCGTGTATAATTTCGGGAGTTAAAGAAGCTTTTGAAGAAGAAATATCATTTTGAGAAGCAATAGGAATCAACAAAACCGATTTGAATTTTATTCCATTTTTGGCTTCGGGATTTAGTTCGTAGATATCACTAGCCTTAAGATTGTATTGTTTTGCAATTTTCGAAATAGTTTCTCCTTTAGAAACGATGTGTTCTGTAGTTTTTTGCTGTGAAAAAGCGGTAAAACCAAACAACAAGACCGTGATTAAAATCCAACTATAACTCCTCATAAAATTTATTTCTATTTAAATCAAAACAAGTCGTTTTGAGTAAAATTTAGCTTATTATTTAACAATAATCGAAAAACATGAATTAACGCTATTTTCGGACCGTAAAAATACTTCTTCCGTGCAAATATCGCATTTTATTTAACAAATCCTTGTACGCATTTTAACAATTCTAAATAATTAATAAGCACTTAAAAAAATTTAAAATTGATTTTTTTTTATTCAAACCAACTTAATAAGTCTCCTAAAAATAGATTTAATTCAAATCAACGCCTCCCCTAGATTTTATTATAAAAAACGCCATTTCACTATCCCTATTTTTTTAGAAAAAAAACAAGATAGATTTATTTGATAAAAAAAATAAATCAAAATATACTAACAACCAGTAGATTAATCAAAATTAAATTATATATTTGGAAACCAGAATTGGATAACCAATTTAGTTATCCTGACTGGGAAACCAATTTTACAACCTAAATAAATAACAATTATGAAAAAACAATTACTTAGTCAAGCAAGACTATCGCAGTTTTTGTGCTGCTTAGCGCTTTTTTTACTGTGCTCCAATTTGAGTTGGGGACAAACTACAGTGTTTCATGAAACATTTGGTTCTACTGCTATTACATGGTCAGCTCCAACTCCCGTTTTTCACACAGGAGGAACTTCAACAGTACCTGCATCACCTAGTCAAGCAGTTTACACTCGTATTACAAATCCTGCAGCCACTTCGGCTACGGCAGCAAACGTTGCTTTAAATAGCACTGATGGTTACTTATATATGCCTCAAACTGCGAGTGGAAACGGAAAAATTTTCCAATCGACTCCAATTCCAACTGGACTTAATCCAATATTAACAAATAACACTGGTGATATAACTTGGACTTTTAATGTTAGAACTTCCAACAATTCAGTTACAGCATCTACTTTTAATGATAATGGTAGATTCTTTGGTGTTATTTTGGGCGCTAATAGTACAAATGCATTTACATCAGGAAGCACACAATCTGGATATGCCGTAGTTATAAATAAAAGCACAACTGATGCTAATTATAACGCTATTAAGTTAGTAAAAATGGAAAATGGCTTTGTTTCAGGAACTACTGGTGTTACTACTTTATTAGAGTCTCCTGCAGTCACTGCTAATAATAATTTTTATAGTGTTAAGGTGGTTTATGATCCAAATAATGACAATTTCAAGATGTACTATCGTAATGACGGTGCTTCAGCCTGGACAAATGCTGCAACAGATTCTGGCTACACTCAAGTAGGTGCAGAAGCAGGAATTACTGAAACAACATTCGTAAGTACTACAATGGTTACTCAAGGTGTTTTCTCTGGAAATTCAGCTACCGGTTCAGGGTTTTTCTTTGACAATATGAAAATAGTAGTATCACCACCTCCAACTGCTCCAATAATCAGCAATTCACCAGCTTTTACAACTTTTACTTACGAAGGCACTGGACCATCCACTATTCAAACTTCTGTTATTGATGGTGACAATTTAACTGGAGACATAACATTAGAAATAAACACTGCAACAGATAAATATCAATTTTCATTAAACAATTTTTCAACTATTGCTACTACAGGAACTCTTGTTATACCAGATTTAGGAAGTTTATCTGTTCGTTTGAAAGCAGGTTTAGCTGCTGGACCTCAAAATCAAACTATTGAATTAAAATCAAACGCAGATTTATATACTAAAAACATTAATTTATCAGGAACAGTTATTGGTGCGTACACTTATAATGGTTCTGGTTCTTTATCTGATGTTAATAACTGGACACCTGTCCCTTCAGCAATGACTGAAGCAGCAGCTAAATTTTATATTACTACTAATGCAGCAACAGATTTCGTATGGGCATTAGGCGCAAGTTCTATAGCTTCTGTTAAGGATGGAGCAACATTAACCATAGCTGATACTTTTCCTATAACAGGACAAGTAAATGTGCTCGCAGCTAGTACTTTAATTATTGATAATTCTACTTACCCAACTTTGGGTACTATAGACGCTACTTCGAATGTACATTTACGTAAACAACCTATAACTACGCATACTGGTAGCATTTCTTTCGGTAATTTATTTATTGACGGAGGTAATACGATCACTTTTAGTGGTGGTTCTTCAATATTATCAGGAACTTATACTATTAATGGTACACTTACTGTTGCAGAAGATTCTAATATATCATTTAATAGTTCATCTCCTTATAGTTCATTATATTTTGCAACTGGGGCAAAAGCTGTAATAAATGGTAACTTAAAACAATCTAGAGCATTTAATTTAGTTGAATTTAGTAAAGCTAGCTTACAAACTGTTAATAACAATCCTCCTCTTCAATTTTTTGACGCTGAAGCTGTAGGAGTAAACTTTATTTTAGGACCAAATAGTACTATAGAATATTCAAGAGGAAATAGCAGTACACCTCAATTAGTTACTCCAAGATCAGATTATAAAAATTTAGCATTTTCTGATGGTTCAAATGGCGCAAATACAAAAACTGTTGATGGGACAATAAATGTTTCTGGCACATTAACATTAAATCATTTGGCTGGTGCAAGTACATTTGCAGGTTCGGGTAATTTTACATTAGGAAACGGAGCAACTATAGTAAGAACTTCAGGTTCATTTGGAACAGCTGTGCCAATTAATTTTGGAAGCTCAGTAAATGTAACATACGATGGTACTACAGCAATAACTACGGGTGAAGAGATACCATCTAACCCATCGACTTTAAATAATCTTATAATTAACAATGCAGCTGGTGTTACTTTGTCTGAACCAATTATAGTAAATAATGCTACTAAAATTCTTAGTGGAAAATTAAATCTTGGAACATTTGCCCACAGTACAAACAAACTTAATCGTGGTATCTTAGATTCTGCAGCTGGTTCTTGGGGAAGTACTGCTTCAGCGGCTACTAACAAAGACGACGATCATTTTGATGTAGCAGGAACTGGAATTTTAAATCTTATTACATCAACATTAAGTACAAAAGATTTTGAATCAGGTACTTTTACTTATTATCCAAACCCAGTTGAAGACATCCTTACTTTAAACTATGCAAACACTATTGATACTGTAGAGGTGTTTAATATTTTAGGGCAAAAAGTTTACGCTTCACAACCAAATGCAACTTCTACTCAATTAGATTTAAGCAATTTAAAAAGCGCTATCTATATTGTAAAGATTTCTTCAAATGGAAAAGCTGTTGCAGCACGTATTTATAAAAAATAATTAGTTTTTAATTAATTTTTTTCTAAGCCCTAATGAAACTTTATTCATTAGGGCTTTTTTTTGACTTTTAAAAGGAATTAAAAAAAAATCACATTCATACTTCACGATAAATCTTAATTAACTACTAGCATATTAATTGTAAATAACAAAACATAGGAATTAAACACTACTGACCAACGCTATTAAAAAATCAATCTAACATGCTAGGACTATTAAAGTTATATTAAAAAAAACAGTTAGCTAGAAAGAAAAAGCTATTTTATCTTTATTTATGAAATAGTTTTTATAAAAGTATCCTTTGTACGCATTTTAACAAAATACCCCATAAAAAAAGCGCCCTGTTGACACAGAACGCTTTATAAAATAGCTAACTAAAAATAGTTTTTATGAATTTGCTTCAGCAGCAATCAAGTTTAATGCTGAACCAGCCACAAACCAACCAATTTGGCTTGCATTATAGGTATGATTAGCTTTGATAAGATCTTTCGAACCATCAGCATGAACAAATTCTATTGTTAACGGTTTTCCTGGAGCAAAATCTACTAAATCAATAAAATTGATCGTATCATCTTCCTGAATTTTATCGTAATCCGCCTCGTTCGCAAAAGTCAACCCTAATAAACCTTGTTTTTTAAGGTTAGTTTCATGGATACGAGCAAATGATTTTACTAATACCGCTTTTACACCTAAGAAACGTGGTTCCATAGCCGCATGTTCACGAGAAGAACCTTCACCATAGTTATGATCCCCTACCACCACAGATGGCACGCCAGCAGCTTTGTACGCACGAGCTACAGCAGGAACTGCATCATACTCACCCGTCAATTGATTTTTAACTGAATTTGTATTTTGGTTAAAAGCATTTACAGCACCAATCAACATATTATTAGAAATATTATCCAAATGTCCACGGAAACGCAACCAAGGCCCAGCCATAGAAATATGGTCCGTAGTACATTTACCAAATGCCTTTATTAGTAATTTCGCACCTGTAATATTCTTTCCATTCCAAGCATCAAAGGGTTCTAATAATTGCAAACGATCTGAAGTTTCACTAACAACGATTTTGACCCCTGAACCATCAGCGGCAGGAGCCTGGAATCCAGCATCCTCAACATCAAATCCTCTTTTTGGCAATTCATCCCCAAATGGCGCTTTTAATTTAACTTCTTCCCCTTTATCATTCAACAACGTATCGGTTAATGGATTAAAATCCAATCTCCCTGAAATAGCTAAAGCAGCCACCATTTCTGGCGAAGTCACAAAAGCATGTGTATTTGGGTTACCATCCGCCCTTTTTGAAAAATTTCGGTTAAAGGAATGCACAATGGTGTTTTTCTCTTGTTTATCGGCACCTGCTCTATCCCATTGTCCAATACATGGTCCACAAGCATTGGTAAACACTTTGGTTCCCATTTTTTCAAAAGCAGCAATCATTCCGTCTCTTTCGATGGTGTATCGAATTTGCTCAGACCCTGGATTAACACCAAATTCCGCTTTGGGAGAAATACCATGTTCCACAGCTTGATTCACAATCGATACTGCACGAGCCATATCTTCATAAGAGGAGTTCGTACAAGAACCAATTAATCCCCATTCTACTTTTATTGGCCAGCCGTTTGCTTTTGCCTCTTCTTTCATTTTAGAAACTGGAGTCCCTCTATCTGGAGTAAAAGGGCCATTGATATGAGGCTCTAACTCTGAAAGATTAATTTCAATTACTTGATCAAAGTATTTTTCTGGATTTGCATACACTTCAGCATCACCTGTTAAGTAATCCGCTACTTTATCAGCTGCATCCACCACATCTTGACGATCTGTTGCAGTCAAATATCGTCTCATGGAATCATCGTATCCAAAAGTAGAAGTAGTCGCACCAATTTCTGCACCCATATTACAAATGGTTCCCTTACCAGTACAAGACATATTAGTTGCACCTTCACCAAAGTATTCAACGACAGCTCCTGTTCCTCCTTTTACAGTTAGAATATCAGCTACTTTTAAAATTACATCTTTAGGCGAAGTCCAACCAGATAATTTCCCCGTTAATTTCACCCCTATTAATTTAGGGAATTTTAACTCCCATGACATTCCTGACATAACATCTACAGCGTCAGCTCCACCTACACCAATTGCCAACATCCCTAATCCTCCTGCATTTACAGTATGTGAATCCGTTCCAATCATCATTCCACCTGGAAATGCATAATTTTCAAGCACGATTTGATGAATAATTCCCGAACCTGGTTTCCAAAAACCGATACCATATTTATCCGAAACCGAAGATAAAAAATCAAAAACCTCTTTTGATTGGTCATTTGCTAAAGCCAAATCTGGTTTTGCTCCATCTTTAGCCAAAATTAAGTGATCACAATGTACTGTTGTGGGAACAGCAACAGTTTTCTTTCCAGCATGCATAAATTGCAATAATGCCATTTGAGCCGTTGCATCTTGACATGCCACCCTATCTGGAGCAAAATCAACATAATCCACACCTCTTTTATAGGCTTCTTTTGCAACTCCGTCCCATAGGTGGCTATACAAAATTTTCTCTGTCAAAGTAAGGGGACGACCAACAATTTCTCGTGCTGCATCAACACGACTAGTCATGTTGGCATACACTTTTTTAATCATTTCGATATCAAATGCCATAAGATTTATATTTTTGGGTTATTCCTATTTTAAACATTACAAGATACAAAAAAATGAGCTATAAAAAAAGCCTGAGTTTATGGCTCAGGCTTTTGAATTATATTAAAATAATCAAATGATTATCCAACTAACTGTTTATGTGAAGGCGAGAACTTAGTCAAGCTGATTCCATCAACTGCAGCAATATACTCCTCAATAGTAGGAGTTCTACCAAGAATTGTTGACAATACTACAACAGGTGTCGAAGAAAGTAAAGATTCTCCTTTTTTACCTTCAGCATCCTCTACAACTCTTCCTTGGAAAAGACGAGTAGATGTTGCCATTACCGTATCACCTTTTGCAGCTTTTTCTTGGTTACCCATACAAAGGTTACAACCTGGACGCTCTAGGTATAACATTTTTTCGTAAGATACACGAGCTGCGGCTTTAGGAGCGTTGTCATCAAATTCGAAACCAGAATATTTTTGCAATACTTCCCAGTCACCTTCAGCCTTAAGTTCATCTACAATATTATAAGTAGGAGGCGCTACTACAAGAGGAGCTTTAAATTCTACCTTACCTTGTTGACGCTCTATATTCTTAAGCATTTGAGCAAGGATTTTCATATCTCCTTTATGAACCATACATGACCCAATGAAACCTAAATCTACTTTTTTATCTCCACCATAGAAAGATAATGGACGGATAGTATCATGAGTGTATCGTTTAGAAACATCAGCATTATTTACATCTGGATCTGCAATCATTGGCTCAGCAATCACATCAAGATCTACAACTACTTCAGCAAAATATTTAGCATCTGCATCTGGAGCCAGTGCTGGTTTCACACCAGTTTTGATTTCTTCAATTCTTTTATCAGCAATAGCAATTAAGCCTTTAAGAACCTGTTTCGCATTATCCATTCCTTTATCAATCATAATTTGGATTCTGCTTTTTGCTATTTCTAATGATTCAATCAAAGTAGCATCCTCAGAAATACAGATAGAAGCTTTTGCTTTCATCTCTGCAGTCCAATCTGTAAAAGTAAAGGCCTGGTCAGCAGTAAGAGTACCAATATGTACTTCAATAACTCTACCTTGGAAAACATTATCTCCTTTAAATTGGTGTAGCATCTGTGCTTGTGTAGCATGAACCACATCACGGAAATCCATATAAGGTTTCATTTCACCTTTGAAAGTAACTTTTACCGATTGAGGAATTGGCATTGTAGCCTCACCAGTAGCTAATGCCAAAGCAACAGTTCCTGAATCAGCTCCAAAAGCTACACCTTTAGACATTCTTGTATGAGAGTCACCACCAATAATGATAGCCCAATCATCAACAGTAATATCATTCAATACTTTGTGAATTACATCGGTCATAGCTGGATAATTCCCTTTAGGATCACGAGCTGTAATCAAACCGAAGTCATTCATAAACTTCATTAATCTTGGGATATTAGCTTTAGATTTGTTATCCCAAACTGAAGCAGTATGACAACCTGATTGGTAAGCACCGTCAACAATTGGCGAAATCACAGTTGCAGCCATAGACTCCAATTCCTGAGACGTCATTAAACCAGTTGTATCTTGAGAACCAACAATATTAACTTCTACACGTACATCTGAACCTGCATGTAACACTTTACCTGGAGTAGTTCCTACAGCATTTTTATTGAATATTTTCTCAACAGCCGTAAGTCCCTGCCCTTCAATAGAAACTTCTTTTGATGGAGCATATACTTGAGGAATCTCAATGTTTAAAGTTTTACAAGCAAATGTTTGTAATTTTTTACCAAAAACGATAGCGTATGATCCACCCGCTTTGATAAATTCAACTTTTTGAGGAGTTAAAGAAGCAGAGATATCA
The DNA here is from genome assembly GCF_034119845.1 of Flavobacterium sp. NG2. NCBI lineage: Bacteria > Pseudomonadati > Bacteroidota > Flavobacteriia > Flavobacteriales > Flavobacteriaceae > Flavobacterium > Flavobacterium sp. NG2. The sequence goes on from NZ_CP139420.1 coordinate 26,671, forward strand.
ATTAACTCTTTATCTCCGTTATATAATTTCTTTGTTTTTGTATTGATAGTAAGAACAGTTCCTGTTGCTACAGAGTATACTTCTTCCAAAACAGGATCTCCTGCTTCGTCAACAACAACATTTCCTTCTGCATCTAACTTTTTAACCCAGTTTTTAAGGTCAATTCCGATTCCACCTGTAACACCAACAGTAGTTAAGAAAATTGGTGAAATACCATTAGTACCCGCGATGATTGGAGCGATATTGATAAACGGAACATAAGGACTTGCTTGTTTTCCTGTCCATAACGCCACGTTATTTACACCTGACATTCTTGATGAACCAACACCCATTGTTCCTTTTTCAGCGATTAACATCACACTCTTATCAGGATGCGCCTCACTCAAAGTTTTAATTTCATCCTGTGCTTGTGCAGAAATCAAACATTTTCCATGTAACTCACGGTCAGATCTTGAGTGCGCTTGATTTCCTGGAGAAAGTAAATCTGTTGAGATATCTCCTTCACCAGCAATATAAGTAACCACCTTAATTTCTTCTGGAATATCAGATAATTTTGTAAAAAACTCAGCTTTAGCATAGCTTTCTAAAATGTCCTTAGCGATAGTATTACCGTTTTTGAATGCTACTTCTAAACGTTCTGTATCTGCTTCATAAAGATACACTTGAGTTTTTAACACTTCAGCCGCCTCTTTTGCGATAGCAACATCAGATCCTAAAGCCAAATCAAGCAATACTTCAATAGAAGTACCACCTTTCATATGTGATAACAACTCTAAAGCAAAAGCAGGTGTAATTTCAGCAACAACTGATTCCCCTAAAATGATTTCCTTCAAAAATTTAGCTTTCACACCAGCAGCAGGAGTAGTACCAGGCACAACATTATAAATAAAGAAGTTTAGAGAATCAGCTCTATACTCATTATTCAAATCTTTAATTTGCGAAATGATTTCGCTTAGCAATTCAGCACCATCAATTGGCTTAGGGTTCAAACCTTGGCTTTTTCTTTCTTCAATCTCTTGGATGTAATCCTGATAAGTATTCATAATAGAGTATTTTCAATGTTAATGGCAAAATCTTTTGATCATTTCAACCTCAAATGCCATAATATCTAGGTCGTTTTTATTTATTTGAGATGCAAATTTAGGTATTTAAGCTGAGATTTAAAAAAATTTAATAGAAGTGATTTTTTGATAAAAAAAATATTGAAAAATAACAAATTTGACTGTTTAAAATTATCAATAAACCTCGTATTTATCAAAAAAAATAAAGAATCAATAATCAGGCGTCTTTTTTCTAACAAACTAGAAATAGAATGTTATGACATATAACACTCAAAATAGCCTTTTTCAATATTTTACAACTAAAACGATATCGTATTTACAACAAAAAACAGGAAGACAAAAAAACTCCGATTGTTAAATCGGAGCTTAGTGTATTACTATATCAAAACTAATCTATTTAATTAGACTAATTTACCAATAATCATTTCCTCGGTGATACCTTCAGCATCAGCCTTATAATTCTTAATAATTCGGTGTCTCAAAATCCCAACAGCTACTGCTTTGACATCTTCAATATCAGGTGAAAATTTACCATGAAAAGCGGCATGTGCCTTGGCGGCTAAAATCAAATTCTGGGAAGCTCTTGGTCCTGCACCCCAATCCAAATAAGTTTTAACAAAAGCATCTGACAACTGACTATTAGGTCTAGTCTTGCCTACCAAAGTGACTGCATACTCTATGACATTATCGGCTACAGGAATCCTGCGAATCAAATGCTGAAAATCAATAATTTCTTGAGCGTTGAACAATGGCAAAATGGTATTCACAGCATCAGAAGTTGTTCGTTTCACCACCTCTACTTCTTCATCAAAAGAAGGATATTCTAATTTAATAGCAAACATAAAACGGTCCAATTGTGCTTCTGGCAAAGGATAAGTTCCCTCCTGCTCAATTGGGTTTTGAGTCGCTAAAACAAAATACGGTAAGGATAATTTATAATTAGCTCCCGCAATGGTTACGGAGCGTTCTTGCATAGCTTCAAGTAAAGCCGCTTGTGTTTTAGGTGGCGTTCTATTGATTTCATCAGCCAAAACAATATTCGAAAAAACTGGGCCTTTGATAAACTTAAATTGACGGCTTTCGTCTAAGATTTCACTTCCTAAAATATCAGAAGGCATTAAATCAGGGGTAAACTGAATTCTTTTAAAATCCAATCCCAAAGCTTGCGAAAGAGTATTCACTAATAAAGTTTTCGCCAATCCAGGAACACCAACCAATAATGCATGTCCGCCAGAAAAAATAGAAATCAGTATTTGGTCTACAACTTCATCTTGACCTACAATGACTTTGGCGATTTCTTTTTTAAGTTCCTTACGTTTTTGAACCAAATTTTGTATTGCGGCTACGTCTGACATTTTTGAATCAATTTTATATTAAAAAAGAGCTCGTTTTTGGGTTCAAACCACGAATTATATTTTTTTCTACCACAAATTACACTAATTAACACAAATCAATATCTGAAATTTCAATTACACTAATTGAAATAGAAACTTTAGTTAATTTGAATAAAAAAATTACGTGACTATTTCATATATATTAGTGAAATTAACACAACAATTAAATTAGTGCTAATTTGTATAATTTGTGGTTATACTTTTTCTTAAAATTATTTTTTCAACCAGTTGTTTGTGAATTCACAATCTCTATATTCACCTAGTATTTTAACATAGGTTTCTTTGATTTTTTCATCAAACCATTTTCCGATAGCTTGAATTTGCTTTTCCTTCAAAGCCAAATCTTTAATTTTAATATAGTCTTTTGCATAATCTGCTGTATGCTCGTTTATTCTGTTGGTAACATTAATCAACTTATATCTTTTCTTCCCTTGCTTTTCTTCGTCTAAAATAGGTTGCGAAATCTCATTGTCCTTCAAGTTCGAAACCTGACTGTACAACACTGGATCCATTTTAGTCAATTCAAAACGAGTATCTTGCGTTTTAGGATTAATCAAAGTTCCACCATTAGCTCTAGTTTCTTTTTCATCAGACATTGTTCTGGCAGCATCAGCAAAACTGATTTCCTTATCCAATATTCTTTTTCGAATCAAACTAATCTTATCCTTTGCTTCTTTCAATGAAGCAGCTGTTTCCTTTGGGGCTAGTAATATATGACGTAAATCCAACTCCTGACCTTTAATTTTTTCTATATAAATAATATGAAAACCAAACTCCGTTTCAAATGGTGCTGATATCTCGCCTTCTTTCAAAGCAAAAGCAACATCTTTAAACTCTTTTACAAAAGGTGTTTTACGATTCATTTTATAAAATCCACCGCTAGCTCTTGAACCCGGATCTTCAGAATACAAAACAGCTTTTGTAGCAAAACTAGAACTACCCGATTCTATTTCCTTTTTAAATTCATTCAATTTTTCAATTACCTTTTTCTTATCTGCCTCAGAAACCTTAGGTGTAACCACAATTTGTGCTACTTCCATTTCAGCACCAAACATTGGCAATTCGTCTTTTGGTATTTTCTTAAAGAAATTACGAACTTCCTCAGGCGTAATTTCTACCCCATCTACAATCTTCTTTTGCATTTCAGAAGTCAATTTATTCTCCTTCAAAATATCAAAGAAATAGGTTTTAAATTCTTCTTCTGAATCTTTTTTATAGTATTGAACTACTTTTTCAATAGAACCAATTTGTTCAACCATATAATTCAAACGCTCCTCCATCATCCCTTTCACTTCCGCATCAGTCACTTTGATACTATCCTGAACCGCTTGATGAGCGTATAGTTTATCCTCTAGCAATTTTCCTAACATTTGACATCTTGTGATATCTTTCACTGATGCTCCTTGACTTGACAACTCCAAAAATGATTTATCAATATCCGAATCCAAAATAATATAATCCCCAACCGTAGCTATAATACCATCGATTTTTTGCCTTCCTTTATTTTCAGTTTTTTGAACCACAGGCTCAACGTCCTTAATTATTTCTTGCGCACTCATTCCAAGACCACACAACAACATCAAGAAAAACAAAAAGGCTATTTTAGTATGTACAAATTTCATTCGGAGTATTTTAATTGGCATATTATATTTTTAAAGGGTGCGAAACCAAACTATTGCCTTCGCTTTTTTCGTCACACTCCCTATCGCGTCCAAATATACGTGATAAGTTGCAGTAAATAAAAATTTATAGACTGGCTAAATGTTTAAAACGAACAAAAATAACAATTCATCTACATATTACAAGTTTAGCCCTTACTATTAACAAAATATTATCTACGGAAATTATTTTGGGGATGCCCCGCTAAAAAAAAGCGTTAGAACACGGATGAAACGGATTAGCTAAAGCTAAAAAACGGATAAAAACAGATTTTACTTTACTACTTATCGTTTAATAACGGCTCATGGTTATTATTCCACAAAGATGCACAAAGAAAAAGCACAGAGACTCGCAAAGAGTACCACAAAATTTTAGAGTAACCGTAACCCCAATCTTGTCATTCCGCAGGAATCTCCGCAAGTAGCTCGACAAGGTTTTAAAGTTTATTATTGATTTACCATTATTAGAAATAGATATTTAAAAGCCTAGAAAAACAATTATATGATGGATAAAAATCTAAAGTTCAGTTATGCAAGTAAGCCGCGTTGCAAACGCTACGACTTTTTTTTCAAATGTAAGTAGGTACTCGTCGCAGACGAGCACCAGTGGGAAGTTCTCTCTGCCGAAGATAATGTTTCTTCGTGAAAGCAAAACGTTCTGTAACCGTAATCTCCGCGATTGCGGTTACAGGCTGTTAGCGGCAGTACTAACGTCTGCTTAACCATTCTTCAAGTTTAGTATAATATGAATAACCATCTTCATCTGTTGGTGAGATTACATAATACCCGCCATCAAAATATCCACCTATTTTTCTCGATATAGTATTTGATTGGATTGATTCAATTCTCGGGTAGATTTGTAAATACTCACTTCCAGAAAAAGAATCACCGTCATTTCTAATTGGAAAAATTGCGATATTTCGATCATATCTTTTGGCATCACCGTAGCCAAGTTCCCAATTGCACCACTTAGATGCTATGGCCGATTCAGTAGCTAATAAAATAAATTTATCACATTCATCGATTTTGTCTTTTATACGTTTTGCTGTTTTGCCTGAAGTGTTTTTTGGCATTCCAGTATCTAACCAGTCAACATAAATGTTGACTCCAAATCTCTTTAAAAAGGAAACAGCGCTATCGAGTTCAGCTAATTCATCATGTTTGTGTGAAAGAAAAATAGTTGTTTTTCCCGCACTTGTTTCTTTTTTGAATTCTGATAAACTGTCAGTTATAGACTTAGAAAATGTTCTAGTTTTGTTTCGATTTTCTAGAAGTGTAGATTTACTAATGACACTCATCTTTAATAATTTGATCTAATTTTAATTGCTTCTTCAATCCAATTTTCAATATTATTCCAAATGTAATTGTATGTGTCTTTACTGTCATAATAAGGTGAATCGTAGCATTTAACAATGTTTGATAAACTTTTTCCATCCACATTGAAACCAGAGAATGGATTTGATCCTTTGCTTGATTGATAGCCATTTATATCTTTTAATTTATGGATATAAATGCCAAGTAATGCTCTTCCGTCATTCCATGCTTTTTTGATTTCATAATCAATCCATTTTCTGCCAGCAGTTTCGCTACCTACTAAAACTATCACACATGATTTTCCATACATATTGTTATCAATCCATGTTTCAATTGCTTTGTTACCACCTCTTGTAACTTCTTCCCAATTGTTTGTAGTTGCAATAGGATTACCTTCAATTTGCCCCATATTTCTAACTTGTGAAGCTCTCCAATTATCAGGTGCATAATGAAAACTTGTAAATACTTTTCTCGCCATATTTATTGTTTTTTTAATTCTTTCAATAATTTTTCTAAAATAACTAATGCTTCTTCGAAAGAAGTTGAAGAAGTTGCCAGTATTTCTAAAAAGGACATAACTTTATCCGGCTTGTCGTAATATTTTTCTGGCTCTTTAGATATAATATTATATATTTCCAATGCTGCGTAGCCAGTCAATCCAATAGGAATACATATACAATTTTGTTCATGTGATATTTCGAATTCTCTAATTACCCCATTGGCAATTTCATTTTTACCAGATACATCTTTGTTGCCAAAAACAAATACTGAAATACCGCATTTTGAAATCATATTTTGCCTATACTCTTCCCACATTTCAAATAATTTTTTACCTCCGGTTTCAAACTGTGGAAAAGGTTTCATAATTAATTGAGATTCAGAATATCTTTTTGGATTTGAAAATATTGCTTCTAATGATCCATTTATTACAGAGCTTCCGATTCCCCAGCCAAAACCATTGACAATTCTATAATCATGTTCTATTACCTTTTTTGATATATTATGAATGAACCCTAGGGATTGATTCCTGTCGAATGGAGAATAAGTTTCAGCACTACCAGATATAAAAATCGTTTGCTTCTTGTAGCGTTTTTCAATTTCTTTGAGTACTTCTGTTATTTCACTATAACTATCTATCCTGAGTGCTTTTATGCCATATCGTTTTAAATCATTTATAATTAAATTTTGCTTTCGGACATTGTAATCTAAACTTGCTTGATCCGATATATTGTAATCTCCAATCTGAGGAGTTTTTACAAAGCAATAGTGTTGTCTTTGCTGCTGTCTGAATCTAAAATTGAGTCTGCTAAGAACATAGTCTAAGTTAGGATCATTAAAACTAAAACCTATAAATAAAAATGTTTTGGTCGTCAATTCACCCGACAAAGCATTCACAAATGGTTCATGCGTTTGGTGATAATGTTCGTATTGTTCTTTTGTGATAATTGCATCATTAGGAAATTCTACATCTCCATGCATTTTATAAAGAACAATATCTCTTTTAGGTTTAGTATTTAAAAGCTGATTAATGTTAACTTTCAGATCGACAACCATATGTTCTTTTTCGAATGACTTCTCAATAAGTTTATCATAATTTGTTGTCCAAATTGATGATATAGGAAGTCTAGAAATTATTTTGTGGTTTTCCGTTTCTCTGACATCTTCCGTAAATTCCTCTAGAATTTTTCGATTTATTTTTGTTCTATTTTGATTCTCATTTACATGAAATTGCGCCATTGAAACTAAATCTTTTTCAACGTTAAGATCAAGTCCTAAGTCGGTAGCAATTTCACTCATTAACTCTGCCCAATTTACATAACCAGCAGGAACAGAAAGTCCAGCCCCAGCAAAAATTGCAGCAGTACCTGAATTAAGGTCTTTGACATAATCGTTTATGAATATATCAATTTCATTAGAAAATTTCATAGAGCAATGTGATTTGTTATTGTATTGTCAAAAATATAACAATATTTTTTTTTGAGTGAGAATGTTGATAAGTATTGCCGCTAACAAGTGTATAAGTCTGACAAAATCCGATTTGTCACCCAAAATAAGGGTGGGCATACCTGAAAGGCATTATACTTTATTCATTTTCAAATATATTTATTATTTCTTACATATTTAAAATACTAAATAAAAATAAAATCTTCCGTGTAAGCACTCCTCCAAAAATCGTAACTATGATAAACAAAACGTCCTTCCTAGCCCTGATCGAAGCGGCATCCTTTTTTTTTTATTTCACCCTGTCAGGGTTTAAAACCCTGACAGGGTGAAATAAAAAAAAAGATATAGCGGAGAGCAGGACGAAATGTTCTTGAAAAACGAGAAGTTTCTGCTCCTAAAAAACAATCAAAACAGGGGGTTATAAAAGAATGGGGCTTTGTTTTTAAATCGGGTATAGAATTAGTACTTTTGCAGACCATTTAGAATTATATATGAGCTTTTTAGAAGAAATACAAAAAAGAAGAACGTTCGGAATCATTTCACATCCCGATGCTGGTAAAACCACATTGACAGAGAAATTACTACTCTTTGGAGGAGCGATTCAAGAGGCGGGTGCCGTGAAAAACAACAAAATCAAGAAAGGCGCGACGAGTGACTTTATGGAAATCGAACGCCAAAGAGGGATTTCGGTTTCTACTTCGGTCTTAGCGTTTAACTATAAAGAGAAGAAAATTAATATTCTGGATACTCCTGGTCACAAGGATTTTGCCGAGGACACTTTTAGAACGCTCACGGCGGTTGATAGTGTGATTGTGGTGATTGACGTTGCCAAAGGGGTTGAGGAACAAACGGAAAAATTAGTTTCGGTTTGTAGAATGCGTAACATACCGATTATTGTTTTCATTAACAAACTGGACCGTGAGGGTAAAGATGCCTTTGACTTGATGGACGAGGTGGAA